>NZ_CP068438.1 GCF_016757755.1 Shewanella sp. KX20019
TTAAAAAGTGGTGTTAGTGAAATAGCGTTGTTATCAGCGGTTGCAAGTCATTTGGATGAAAATGATATTTCATCAAAAACAATGATTGATGATGTTCTTGATTTAATTGATGGCTGTATTAAAATTCTTTCTTTGTTAAAACAGATGATCGGTTTTCTTATTTGCGTTCTGACTTCACAGATTTATTAATGAGCAATTCCCCGCCTGAAGATCATAAAATTCATATGTAATCAATGTTATCTAATAAAACCAATTAAAGACCGTTCATCACATCAGAAACTATAAAAATTCATGCCAGATTTGTGTTAGCGATTACTCAAAAAATAAAGTCACCGACACATCAAAACCAAAGCGTAAATATACAAAAAGAACGCCTGAAGTGGCCCCGGTAATCGAGCAGCAAGAAGAACAAGAAATCATGCATATAACGCCAACACAGCAAATATTTGAACCCGTTGGAGATAACCCATACATCACGCTTAAAAACGTCATGGCAGACGCCACAACGGCAACGGTTGAGCTTTCCGTAAAAGCTACAGACTTGCTCAAAGTATTAACGCTTGTTGATGATTTGTTATTGCGTGAAAGTGATTTAGATCAACAATAACATTGCTGTAAGTCATTGATTTTACATAGTGTAAAGATGATGACGCTTCCTCTTTGTGTGATAATTAGTGCAGGAATATACACACACACATAAAGAGGGATGTATGGAAATTAAAACCATTGATTTTGCTTTAGGTATTAGCACAAAAATACCTCATAGCATTGCTAAATTGTGGGGGTAAATTATGGCCGCCACTAATAATCTTGTTTTATCACTTAGCCTTAAATCTGATGAATTCAAGGCTGATCTTGAAAAAGAAAAATCAACAATCACAAAATGGTCCGCTGATATATCTAGGCAAACAAGCAAAATGCTTAAATCAGCGACAATTGCCCCGTTTAAATTTATCAAAGACCAGTTATTTTCAATAAAGGGCCTTCTTATTTCAACATTTTCGCTTGCTGGCGTTGGCGCTTTCTTCAAGAAAACATCAGATTCAGTTAAGGAAATGAAGGACCTGGCCAGGACTTCACGCCTTACAACCGATGAATTCCAGCGGCTATCCTTTGCCGCTTCAACTGTTGGCGTTGAAGCAAGCAAGGTTGCTGACTTCATGAATGATGCCCTTCTTAAAATCAATGAATACGCAATGGAAGGTTCAGGAGAAGGGGCCAACATCGTTAAGATGCTTCAGAAAGCTGGCTATGCGTTGAAGGATATTAAAGATCTAAAAGGTGAAGCGCTTTTTGATGCTATCAGTGATGCCGCAGAAAAAACCGGGATTGATGTTGATACATTAACACGCTACCTGGATGAATTGGCGAGTGATCCAGGCGTTGATTTGGCAAGCGTTTTTACCTACGACAGAAGCAAATTCAAACAGGCAATGAAAGACTTTAGTGATCTTGATATTGCTTTATCTGACGATCTCATTAAAAACACTGACGATACACGCGCAGCCTGGACAAAGCTTTCACTTATCATTGAGAAGTTTGGGCAGATTTATTACGCATCACTTGGGCCAGTTCTTACTTATATAGGAACATATTTAACTGATATTTTAACTGAAACGGCAAAAACTGAAGGCGGGTTTAAAGCGCTTGGTTTAACGCTTGCTTCTCAAACCGTTGGCGCGTTTAAAGATGTAATAACGGCCATTCGTGAAATGATAGGAAGCTTCAAATATGGAATTTATCAGATTCAGGAAGTGGCCAATAAATTTGGGGCTGATCTTAATATTATTGACGACCCATTCAAGGCGCAAAAGAAAGCAATTGATGATTATGAAGAAAAGCTTGAATCATCAAACGACAAGATAAGCAAAATAGAAGGCAAAATGAAAGATAATAGCGACATTGCTGATGATTATTATTGGGGGATTCCTGAAGAAGTTGCCAGCAAAATTGCTAGTGATAACAAAGATTATGAGGAAGAAATGAATCGTGCTCTTGGTGAAAGGGCGAATATTTACGCTGAAATGAAGGCTGAAAAAGAAAAGCTTGAATCACTTAAAGATAATCTTTCATCATCAAGTTTTGCGCCTGAAGCCGGGCCAATTGAAACATCATTTGGCGTTCATGAAGAGGAACTTTTAAATAAAAGTGATGAAGCAGCAAAAAAAACATCGTGAATTAGCTAGTGAAGCTGAAAATGAAACTGAAAAAGCCAAGAATAAAATTGAAGAAACAGTTTCAGCACTGGACGTTCTTAAAGATAACATTGAGATTACGTTCAAAAAGGATGGAAAACAGGCAGTTGACAACTTTGGAAACGAGGTGGAAAACTCATTTATGAGAATGGTTGACACAGGGAAATTCAACTTCAAACAGCTAGGTGATTCTGTCATTAAAGAGCTTCAACGAATGATGATAAGAGCGCTTATCGTCAAGCCTATCATAGACAGTCTAACAAGCGCTTTCGGTTTAGGTGATAGTCCAAATGCGAATGCAAGTGCAGCGCCCAAGGCAACAGGCGGCCCGGTTATCGGCGGCCAAAGCTACCTAATAGGCGAGAAAGGGCCTGAATTATTCACGCCATCAACTTCAGGCAATATCACGCCAAATAACAGGCTTGGTGGCGGTGGTAGCCCTGTTCAGGTAAATGTGATCAACAACAGTGGTGAAAATGATAAAACAGAAACCAGGGATGAAGGCGGGGATAAGATTCTTGATGTAATCATTGGCCAGGCAAAAGCAGCCATTTCAGATGATATAAGCCGTGGAACAGGCGTGGCAAGAGTTCTTGAAGGCAAATATGGCCTTAATCGCAAGTCGTTTTAAATAAAAAGCCGCCTACATTGGCGGCATTAATTAAGGTGTAAAAATGTTTTTAACTTATGAAACTAATTATGATTTATTAAAGCTAAACAAGAAAGTTAAATTTTTGTTAAAAGCAAATAAACTAGAATTAAATGAAAGAAATTTCCTTAAAATGTCACTTGAATTCGCATCAAAAAAATCAGATTATGCGGCTGCCTTGATTGCTAATGAAGAATATGTTTTCCAATGTACAGGGCGAAATATAATTTTCCCTGAATCAAATGAACTGATTAAATCAATCATGGAATCACGTTTTGATATTTCTGAAGGATTTAACATTTCATTCCCATTTAATTCTTTCGTTATCGCCATGCCACGTGATTCTTATATAAAACCGCTTCTAGTGTCATTTATTGATAAAGAAACAAGGGCTGAACAGGTAAATAAATTAGGATTCAATGAAGATGCAGCAATATTATCAGTGCTATATCGTGATGATAAAAATGATGTAATCAAAAGCGTATTGAAAAAAAACGATGTTCCTAAAATTCTTGATTCTAAAAACTTTTATGATTTCCAAGAAAAATATACAACAGCAAATATTCAAGATAGCAAATTAAAAAGCTGTGAACACATGTTCAACGCCGTTAAATTCGCATGTTCATTGATGATTTACCATTCAGCATGTGGCGGAATGATGGAAGGTTTCCCTGAATGGGATCGTGTTAGATTTCCAAAGCATTCAAAGAAGATTGATTACTCAGGCCATGTAATTGTTGATACGATTTCAAATGATGATTGTTTAGATGTTGTCAATGTAAAGCCTCATTTCAGAAACTTAAAAGACCCACGCTTTTACACTGGAATTTATTCAGATATTGAACCTGGTTCAAGGTGGACGCTTGTTAGTGAGCACACAAAAACCAGACGTTAAAAAGTAATATTTTGTGATAATGGTGATCACTGCAATCAGTGATTGCCTTTAAGTTATTGATTTTACAGAGCGCAAAATATAAACAATCCTTCTTGTATGGGATAATTGCTAGGTCATGACATACAAAAAGGAAACAACATGGTAAACAACATCAACTTTTCTCTAGGAATCGGGGAAAAAAAATCTAACAACATGATTCATTTGTGGGGGTAAATTATGGCCGCCACTAATAATCTTGTTATGTCACTTAGCCTTAAATCTGATGAATTCAAGGCTAATCTTGAAAAAGAAAAAGCAGCAATCACAAAATGGCATCATTCCGTTTCTCGACAAACTGCTAAAGCGATCAAAACTACTTTTAATGCGCCTTTAAATATAATCAAAAACCAACTTTTTTCGGTTAAAGGAATGATGATTTCAGCATTTTCCGCCGCTGGAATTGGTCATACATTCAAAAAAATATCAGATTCAGTTAAGGAAATGAAGGACCTGGCCAGGACTTCACGCCTCACAACCGATGAATTCCAGCGGCTATCCTTTGCCGCTTCAACTGTTGGCGTTGAAGCAAGCAAGGTTGCTGACTTCATGAATGATGCCCTTCTTAAAATCAATGAATACGCAATGGAAGGTTCAGGAGAAGGGGCCAACATCGTTAAGATGCTTCAGAAAGCTGGCTATGCGTTGAAGGATATTAAAGATCTAAAAGGTGAAGCGCTTTTTGATGCTATCAGTGATGCCGCAGAAAAAACCGGGATTGATGTTGATACATTAACACGCTACCTGGATGAATTGGCGAGTGATCCAGGCGTTGATTTGGCAAGCGTTTTTACCTACGACAAAAGCAAATTCAACAAGGCATTAGCCGTTTTTGGTGATCTTGATATTGCTTTATCTGACGATCTCATTAAAAACACTGACGATACACGCGAAGCCTGGACAAAGCTTTCACTTATCATTGAGAAGTTTTCAGAAATTTTTTATGCATCACTTGGGCCAGTTCTTACTTATATAGGAACATATTTAACTGATGTTTTAATTGAAACAGCAAGGGGTGAAGGTGGGTTTGATATGGCCGGGAAAATGATGGCCACTAAAACAATTGATCTCTTTAAAAGTGCCAGCGCTTATACTCGTGAACTGATAGGAAACTTAACGTATTCAGCTTATAAAACACAAGAGTTCTTCAACGCCATTGGTGCTGATTTTGATATTATTGACGACCCATTTGAAGCGCAGCGCAATCAACTTGATGCCATAGTTGGCAACATTTCTGATCTTAATAACTCTATTGCTGATTATGAAGAAAAGCTTCGTGTTCTTAACAATCGTGAAGGCAAGCAAAGAGGTTATTATGTAGGAAACCAGGAAGAAGAATTTAAACAGCAACGCGATGTTCTAAATTCTGGAATGAACAAGATAAGAGAGCTAAAGCGCGGATTATTAATCCAAAAAAGGGATCTAAAAGCTAAAATTGATAGAGCTTCACCAGAAGATTTCAAACCTAAATTCACCATGCTTGGATCTACTGATTTTAAATTTTCATTGCCTGATTCTAGCAATAGCGGAACCAGGGAAATTCCCAACAAAAAAGGCGGTGAAGATGGCAATACTAATGGCAGAAAGAATGAAGTAGAAAAAGCAACGGAATCATTGTATTCATTAGACAAAATAATGAAAGAAACATTTGATGAAGATTGCAAACAGGCAGTTGAAAGCTTTGGAAGTTCAATTGAAGAATCATTTGTTGATATGATGAAAGAAGGACAAATGAATTTTTCAAAGTTAGCAAACGAGGTTCTTCGTGAGATTCAGCGCCTTCTTATCAAAGCTATGATTACAGCGGCCATGGTTAGAGCCGCTGAAATGATAGGCACTTACATTGGCGGGCCTATTGGTGGTTACATTGCCGGGGAATTTGCCAGGAACATAGCAAAAAGAGAAGAAGGCGGCCCGGTTATCGGCGGTGAAACTTATCTTGTTGGTGAGAAAGGTACAGAGGTTTTCAGTTCAGGTTCATCAAATAAAGCCGATTTTAAAAAGGTTAATATTTTGAACAACACTAGCAAAAAAGTTGAAATAGAAACCAGGCATGATGGCCCAACAACAATTATTGATATTTTTGTTGGTTCTGAAAATGGAAAAGCGATTATTCAAGCGTGATAATCAAGGCCCGCGATTGCGGGTTTTTTTCTATAAGTGAAACAGATCAAATACAAAGACAACGTAAGTCATTGATTTTACACAGCGCAAAGATGAATTATTGTGTTGTTTGTGTCATATTTCATATACAACATACAAAGTGAGATATGACATGAAAGAACAAATTACACACGTTCCAAACACAACGGACCGCAAATGTCCTGATGTGGTAAAGCGCCAGGAAAAAGAGCTAATTGAACGCAAACTACATGAAAAAGAGTTAAGAGAAGAAGAAGAATTACGAAAGGCTGAACAAGAAGAAGAACGCAAACAAGAAGAAGCCAATCGTAAACAAGAGGCAATGTCAACAACTGATTTGAATGTTGCTGAAGCCTGGGCCGAAGAATCAGGCATTTTAAACAAGCATGATTACACTGGTAACATCAAAAATCTTTCAATCCTTAATGTATCAATTAAGGCTTGTAAAAAAGAGATTAAAAAACGCAAAGAAGATGCGGTTTTAAATACTGGTAGCTATGAAAAAATAAGTGATTTATCTTTCATTGATTTTTTGATTGATTTTAAAGACAAGCTATCACAAGGCTATTTGCTTGAAAAAACCGATCATTACAGCATTAGCGGAAAGGAAACGTTGGATTATGAATATTCAACATCATTCAACACATATAGTGTGACGCTTAAAAAACCAAAATCTTTGATTGTTGAAGATGTGGCGAACGCTGAAAAAGAAGCTGAAGCGGATTATAAAGAAGAAATCAAAAACCGTGAAGCTGAACGAGTTGAAAAGCTTGAAGCTATGAAGGCGGCCCATAGTTACTGGAAAGAATTTGATTTGCGCGTATCTAATGAAAAGAAACTAGCGGAATCACTTTTAGGATGATTCCAAAAACTTGGCGTTAACATTTAGCTAGTTTAACTTTCCCCCCCTGGTTTTATTGCTTTGGCCAGGGGTTTTTTACACCTAAAATATGTTATCAAAAGTGTTTTTAATATATTTAACGGCGTTTCATCATAATGAAATGTTTACGCAAAATAACGTTAATTGATAGTGTTAACATTATTAAAATATATCCAGCTTATACGCTGGCTTTCTTATTATTTTTAAGATCCAAAATGATATAATTGAGAAAGCAGATAAGGAAATTTTAATTATGTCAAATTATGCAGAAACAAAAACTTATAGCGTAGAAGGCGATGGAAGCTATAAGCTATTATTAGACCAGGATGTATTAAGAAAAACTCTTATATTCCATTCATCAGTAAATTCAATTGCTAGATATGCGTTTAGTGAAACACAGCCAGAGGACACATTACAGGGCTTTTTGGTATCTGGAACGTTTGAAATGATGAACGCGCCAGCAACTAAACTTTGGGTTAATCAACGAGGTCTTAAAGTGTACACAATAACGAGTTAGCCAATGAAAATGCATATGTTTTCCTTCTTAAATATCTTTGCGTAGTGTACACTTAACGTGTGGCTAGAGCGGCTTAATTACCCGCTTGAACAGGCTGGAAACTATCGCCAGCCGCCACATAACTTTTCGATAGGTAAACAAGATAGGGTTTAATATGCCAGTAAGAAAATTTATCAATGATAACGGTGGAATCATCGCCGTTGTGACTGCAATTCTAGCGGTTGGCCTATGGGTTACAACAAGCATTAGTAATGTTCAATTAGAACAGTCAAAACGTTTTGAAGAACAAAACAAACAGTATCAACAGCAGTTCACTGAAATGGTTGAAAAGATTGGCAAGATTGATGGTGATGCGCGGGTACGAGACAAAGAAATAGAGCTATTGATTGCTAACAGCAAGTAACACCACGCCCGGCCCGCTTATCAGTGGGCCTTTTTGTTATAAGACTTCAATCAATGGTGCATCACCAATAACCCTGACTTCAAATTTAGTTCCAAGCGATAAAGCAAGCAATAACAAACCCGGGTAAATTTCATTAATATTTCTCTTTAATTCTGGCGGAATTGAATCATTTATTTTTGAAATCAATGAATCAAAACAAAGTGATGAACCGCTTCTAGTCTCAAGGCACGATAGATAACCAACAATGTAACTCAACGTGTGTAAGTGTATTTCACGATCAATTGAATGCTCTAATTTAATTGTATGATAGTCATTGAAACCAATGCTTTGTAATGTGATATGTGGGAATGCAGTTTTTAAATCATTGATAGTCTGTTTAATCTTTAACGTGTCGAACATGGTTAACCTCTTATGAAGTGATACTAAAGTGATACCAGGGTGATACTACATCACCACACAGCCAGGACAGTGAGCCAGGTTATACATTGTATATACAATAGGGCCAGGACAGCACACCCGGACCAGGGACACACCACACAGCATGGCCATATGTGTTGGCGATACATAACCAGGCAAGAACAGCACCACACATCATGTGTAATACCCCCCCCCATACCAGGCCCACACATAACACCACACTGATTCAATTCTGATTCAATCACATATCAATACAACAACCATACACAAGGCATGGACCAGGGCAACAGCACCCCATGTGATACGCGCTGTAATCAATCGTAAGCGTTTATAATATTTATGCGTAAGCAAGGCGCTATGTAATGATATTGATGCGCTTAGGGTGAGATATAGACCTGTTACAATCCAAGGTACTTCCTAGACATTACATGCATGTGAGGGTACAAGACCCCGATATTTCGCTAGTAACAGCGATTTTCAGTTAAGGGTTGTTGTTTATGCTTCAAGTTTTGCAGATAAAAAACGGTGTGAAATTTAAGGATGAATAACCAAGCAAATCAGTAAGGTATTGATACCAGGTAAAATTTACCCCTTTAAAATACCTGACTAAGTTGATCAACTAAAATATGAAAAGCTTGGTTTTATAACAACAGCCGATCTGAAGCGATTGAAAAAACTTTCTTTGGATATGGACATGGCCAAAAAATTTAAAAAATTTAATGAACCAGGCTTGTTGTTTGCAGATACAAAAAAAGCCCACTAGGTTCCCGGCTAGTGAGCTTTGCGCCTTTTTGGATTGGGTTATTCCATCGGCTTAATCAAAAATATAATGAAGCAATTCTTCAGCTTCAATTGATGTTTGTTTGTGTCTAGCTTCTTGTGAATCAGTGCTTGAACGCTTCATTAAAAAGATAGGAATTGTTTGATTCATTGTTATTCGTTCAGCATGGCCAGCAAGGTTATAAAGTTCAATATCAGAAACGGTTCTTTCTTCAGTGATCGCCTTGCTGAATTCATCAAGATAATCAGCGTTTAAAGTGTTACCGACTTCAAGCCAATCAAGCGCCCATCGTTTAAGAATGAACGAAATATTATTATCATGGACCAATTTTATTTTTGTCATTAGTAAGGCCAGTTTTCAATTAAAACGGTGACAGGTTCACCCGCTTTGGCTGTATCAAAACAGATCCCATAATCAGCAATGTTGGCGGCTAAATCTTCCGGGTTCACTTCTTCCCATTGTTTAGCATCAGGATCAAACGACACTGAAGCGCCCGCTTCAATATCGTTCATCACAGTGTAACCAGTAATACGGATTTTATTATCTTTCTGTGTTGGCGTGATAATCGGCTTGTTGTTCGCTTTCTTTATTGGATTGGCCATGAATACGGCTTTCATCATTGGGCTTGTTTTCATCGTTCACCATTCATTTTTATAGTCGTTTTTTGATGGCTTTATTATACGATTTTAATAGGGGAATTTTACTAAAACTTACTAGGTGGATTTTGATTTTAGTGGTCTTTAGGAGTCATCTTATTTACTAGGAAATGTAGGCCACCGCATCACATGTTACGCCAAGGAACGGCAAAGTGAAGCGATAGCCTAACATATACACTGTAACAAGTCAAAAAAAAATATCTGTTCTAAGTGGTTGATCACACTGATGTTTTTAGCTGTCATTGATGCACCATTTATCTATTATTTGTAGCGGTAAAATATCGCATAAAATAACAGCTTGTAAGTTGCTGATTTTGTTGCGGTTCACGCTTGTTTTCCATGCCTGTTGCTAAAGTGACTTTTTAAATTTGACCGAAAATATCGGATTATTTAGGCCAAAAAATGCCGGGGATTAACCCGGCTTAATATCATCGTATTGCGTAAGGTTTCAATCCTGCTTTAATCCTAACTTCATTCACTCTAACTCGCCTACCTTCAGGGCCGTTAGCAAATTTTTTAGGTGATATTGCCCACTTTGGGATCGTGTCAGGTGTTAGCCGTTCGATTCTCCATGCTTTAAAATCTTCACTTACAAGCACATAACCAATATCAAGAAGACGAGTATTAAAACGTTTGTTAACGACATAGATTGCACCATCATTGTATTTTTTTGGGTAATCTGATTTTGTTATATACCCGTTTCGTTGATTTGCGGTTACAAGGCTAATTAATACACCTCTTTTAAGCCGCAATTTTTCAATAATTATTTCTGTTCCACGGGCTGTAATCCTTGATTTCTTAAACATTGAAATCACCGATAAAATAAGTAGCTTTGTTTGCCTCAATGGTTCTTACTAACGATCCAGTTTTAACCGCTGATTCAATAACCTTTCTGAACGTTGATTCAGAGCGGCCCTTTTTATCTGTCCTATCCTGATATATATGAAGTAATTCTTTTCTTGTTATGCTTCCGCCATTTTCTAGAATAATGGTTTTAATCAAAGTAAGGCGATCATCTGTATTTATTATTTCATCGACTTCATAAACGTTTGATTCTTCATTTTTTGTAATTTCATCAGGAATAACAGCCCATTTTTTAGCGTTAATATCATGCTTCAGCGTCATTGGCTCCATGCCTTTAACATTACGCATTTCAAAGAATGCCCTAACTGTTCCATTATCTTGTTTTTCCATCATAAACCCGGTGTCATACCAGCCACGGAAATGTGACGCACCACGGATTAATTCAAAGCGTTTTGTTTCGTCAATATCAGTATTTTTTGCTGTTCCTGATTTTGAAACGTGGTGAATGATGGCAATTGCTGAATTAGTGCGTTCAATAATGTCATCTATTTTATCGAAAAGTGTAGATACATCGTTATTATCGTTTTCACTTAAACCGCCAATAAAATTCACGATTGGATCTATTATTAACAATTCAATTTCAAGCGATTTCATTTGATGAATTAACCAAATAATATCCTTTGGATTGGTTAAATCTTTTCTTATTCGACCAGTGCCGGAAAAATTAGAATCAATAAGTTTTATTTGTTCTGTTGTTAGTGTTTTTTGGTCAATAGTGAGATCCATTCTATCGCCTAAATAACCCTTGTGAATTTCAGCCTGAAGCCAAAGCGTTTTAACTGGCCTTTCAAATTTCTGTTCAAGAAATTCACCGCCCATTGCCGCATTTACGCCAAGCGACAAAGCAAAAAAACTTTTCCCCGTCTTTGGTGCGCCAGCAATTAAAATCTTTGCCCCGGGGAAAATACAGCCATCACGCCAAAGTGCTTCAGGTCTATGTTTTTTAGTCTCATTAAACCCACGAAGACCACGAATTATATTATCCTCATCAAGCTGATATTCTTCACCTTCTTCAAGGATAAATTCAGGTAATTGGTTTTTTTCTGGATCTTCCCAACCATATTTTTCAGCGATTTTAAAAATCAATTCCGGGTGAATGCCTTTGGCGTTATCAAACGATTTCCATTCATGTTCCATGCTGTTTGGCGTGAACTTTCCCGGGCAAGTGCTAGACCATAGAAGCCACAAATTATAGGCTTGTGAAGCGGCCCCGGTTGCCTGAAGTGCCATGCCAACGTTAATCCATTCATCACGGCCAATATCAGCCGGGATATAGAACAATGCACAACGCAAGCGGCGCATAAAGTCAGGGGTTTGATCTGGTTCATTGTCGATTTCTAGTGTTGGCGGTGAATCATGGCGTTTAATGAATTCCGTTGCTTCTTCAGGCAATATTTCAATTTCTTGATCCCATGGGTTCTGTTCGCCGTCCCACGCATACACGCCGCCGCTATGGTGTTTTGATGGCGTTGCCACGATATAACCGCCATCGGCCTTCACATCAAAGCCAGGCCGCAATTTTAAGCGTGATCCAATGGTTTCACCTTCAGGATATTCAAAAATCATGTGCTGGCCGCCGCCGCCCGTATTTTGGACGCAAGCAATATCACTGATAAAACACCCGCATTCAGTTTCCATATCATCAGGCGAAAAAGCGCCTTCTTTGTAGCCATCAAAATCAAGGGCCACAATTCCTGATTCTTTACCAGTAGCAATGCCAACATTCAGCCAATCACGGCCATCAAACCAGACTTCAATGGTGGCGGTGTCGGTTGTCGCTTCAGCCTTCCAGCTTTTTACCAATGCCGGGTGTTTGCCGGGTGAATTACAATCTGATTTTCCACACGTGCAAGCGCCGTCTTTTATTCCGTGAATAGGGAATACACGCCAGCCTAATTCAGCATATTTCTTACTTACTCCAAGGAAATTCATTATATCCGCGCCCCCCTGTAAAATCTTTAAATGTGAAATATTCATATTCTTTACCATCAATAAAATAGTTGTGGATATATAAACTTTCCCTTATTACATATCTATTATTATCACTATTTAAAGAATCAATGAACTTATTAATGAAGTAAATAAAATCAAAAACTTGCTTTCTTGAAAAGGTTTTCTGAAAATCAGGAACCAACATATACCCATTAAATAAAATATCAGCTAGGCAGCTAATTAATTTGTTTTTATTTACGTCAAAGTAAGTGTAATTATCAGGGTTGAAATTATTTAAAATAATAATTTGTTGTTTTATTGGCATTACCCTGCATTGCACTTTATATAACTGTTGAACTCTGTTCATCATCTTGATCGCCTCATTATTTACGATGCAATATTAATTACATAGTTAACAAGTTATCAAGATGATAATTAACGCGATAAACACAGCATTGACTTTAAACAAAGCCAATAAAAACAATGAAAGTTAGTGGCCACTAATTACAACGGGGGAATTCAGGGAACAAATAAAAATGATGTGTTTTTGTGGATGTGATCGCGTTGTATGTAAAATCTGAAGCATTGGCCATGGTTACTGGCCATAGATTTCACACAGCGCCCCGGTGTTTTTCTATATCTTCAAGATAGCGCTTCATAGCTGAACATTTAGCACAGCCAGTACCTTTGGCGTGTGCGCCTGGTGTTTGTTTAAACTCGCCGTGAACGGGGCAAATGATGATCACATTATCAACGGCTTTCACGTATTCAACACGGCTGTAATCATAGTGATCACCATGGGCAGCTTTAGCCTTTTCAATGAAATTATCATAGCGTTTTTTTATCTTTTCATCTTGTACGCATTCAGGGCATTTTGAGCCGCTTATATGTAATTCAGCCTTTTGTTTAAACTCGCCGTGAACATTGCAAATTATTTTAATCGTGTCACTTTGGCGGCTGCAATTAACAAGAGAATAATCATATTTATTGGCGTGAATTTCATTGCACCTGGCCTTGAAATTTTCAGGCGTTAGCAAACCACGGCCCGCGCATTTTGGGCAGCCGTGGCCCCTAATATGATTCCCGATCATTTGCCAAAATGAACCATGAACATTACACACTATTTCAACTTTTTTAGTTGAACCCAAATAAATAGATTTTGAATAATCATACTTATTGGCGTGTATCTCATTTGCCAAAATAATAAAATTCTCAAGGTGTCTTTTAGCATCACGCATCTTTACAAAACACTGAATCTATTATTTTAATGAATTTTTTATTTTGCTTTGGCCAGTATTCGCCTTTATTCCTGGTGTTACTTTGATTGCAGCAATAACAGCCATTTTTTAAAAACAATTCTGGATTGAAAATTTTTTCGCCGTGGATAGGACAGATGATTTTTACAGAGGTTTTGCGATCAACATAGTCAACAAGGCTGTAATCAAAATGATCGCCTTGCGCTTCAATGCACTTTTCAATAAACAATTCAGTTTTACGAAGCGACATAAAAAACCCCCTCAATAAATTAAGGGGGTAATATAATATTTTTAATTATTAATTTGTAGGGCTTGAATTCAAATAAGATGATTGAATAATATCGTTTTCAGTCTTGCTGATTATGTTGTTTTTTGAATAATCACTAAGTGTGATCAACAATTTATTATACGCTTTGTATATGTCATTATAATATTTGTGATTGCTGTCATTCCTATATAACCAGAAGTGAAGCGTTTTTAATGCTATAAATTCAACATCACAATTTTTACTCTTTGCATAAGCTCCGCAAATGTCATTGAAACTAAAATCAATCAACTTACTTGCCATTGCGCCAGGCGCAACGCAATCAGAAAAGTGTGAAGCAATGACACGTTTAACGCGCCAACGCTTCAGATAAAAACGAAGAAGAAACCACATTATTTATTTTCTATCCGTAAAACTGTAATTTTTCCTGAAAGAACAAGAAGCAATCGCCATTGTGAATAAGTAGGGAATGAAACACCTTTAATCATGGCGTTTAATGTCCTGTTATGCTTTGGTGATACACCAATTAAACGCGCTAAATCGGCCTTAGTGACGTTTTGATTTTTAATGATGCTATTTATCAAGATTGCAACTTCTTCAGCGCCAGGGGCCGTATAATTCGGATTACCACTATCAAGCCAGCTTGCCGGGATCACCTTTGGACGTTCTAACACTTCATTCAATATGTGGCTTGTTGCCTGTTCAAGTTTTAGATCAATTTCAGCGGCCCTGGCCTTTTGAATTTCGATTGCTGGCACATCAAAAGACAGATTTTTGATTGCTTCAACACTTAATTCATTGCTTTCATTTTCACTGTTTTTCATGGTTCACCTCAATTGAAAAAGGCGCGAATAAATCACGCCTTGTTATCTGTTAAGTGAAATTAATATTTAGCTTTTTAATATCAGCAATCGTTATGTGTTTTAGGTTTAACGTTCCTTTTGCCAGTTTTTGAAACTCGCCTTTTTTCCAACTTGCCAAGAACATATAAAACAAAAACTTACCGTTGAATTTTTTTTCATCACGGAACTTGATTCCGATGTGTTCAGGGCTAAATTTCAGCGTTGGGCGAGCAACTGTAGAAATCGAACCTTTGCGAACTAACCAGAAATCAGCATTTTCAAAATTTGTCTCTATTGCACAATATTTACTAAGCATTTTTAATCTCACATTCTTAGAAAGCCGGTGCGGCCTTCCTTCTTTGCGTTGGATGTATAATATGTCAGTCACACCGACATTGCAACACCTAAATGATTATAACAAGCGCATTAAACAACAACAGACCAACTTTTGATCAATCAGTATGTTTTGCATTGTGTAAAGTTAATTGATGTGTAGAATTGCAAACGTATGGCGGGCTTTCAGCATTTGGTTGATTGCCCGTTTTGAATGTTGCTTGATCGCGTTGAAAAACGGTACTTGATAGTAATGTTCAGAATTTGCTTGATGCCAGATGTGAAAAAGCCCCGTTATCCGGTAAGTGTTTCAGCACTTACTTTCATTTAACAGGGGCGATCACATTGAATCAGAACAATTCAATGTTAGCCTTAATTACTATAAGAGGCAACATTGCCAATGAAAAAAACTTTTACGGGCTGTATAGCCCTTGCTGGCCTTATTGGCCTAGTTTCTGGCCTTATCCTTTGCGGATTTGAACCAGGTGAAGTGATAAAGGTTCTAGGCTTAATTCTTAGTATCTTAACGTTGGCATTGTTGCAGAAATAGTGACTAGCTAACTAAAAGCGGGCGGTTTCGGCCCCCGCTGATTAGTTGTTTTATTTGCTGATGTAAGCCCCGCCACCACTCCCAAAATTGAACAGGTGAAGCCGTGAATGATAAAGCCTTAGACAAGGTTAAAAAGTGCCTTGAACTAGCTAAATCAACCAATGAACATGAAGCCGCGCAAGCAATCGCCATGGCTCAAAAATTGATGAAGAAATACGGCCTAAGTGATCGAGAAATCGAATTCATGAACATGGGTGATGCTGTTAGCAAATCGCGTGTTCAAGTTAGGCCCCCGGTTCACATTGTCGCCCTGGTAAATGTGATAGCCACATCATTTGGCGTTAAGCCTCTTTTGCTTTCAGATCATGGCCATTGCAAAGTTCAGTTTATTGGTGAAGAAGCTGAATCACTGATCGCCAGTTATTCCTTTGATTTATGCATACGTGAATTAACCAGGCTTAGATCTGATTACGTGAAAACCATTCACAAGAATTGCAAGGCATATACAAAAACCGTCCGGGCTGATGCTTATTGCCGGGGTTGGGTTTCTGAAGTAAAAAACAAATTACCAGTGCCAGAACAAGAAGAAGAAAAGCGCGTTATGCTTAAAAATTTTTATGATGATTTTGTTAGCGGCCAACGAATAACAACAACCAACGCAGAAGCCCGGGAAAAGAAAGGAAGTGATGATTTTAAACACTTCATGAAGGGTTCAAGCGATGGAAAAAAATTCAATGTTAGAACGCCAGTGAGCGGAAAAAGCAACATCAAACTAATTGGCTAGGGTTGCCGCCCGAAAAGGTGATCATTTCTCAATTGTGATCACCCTGCCTTCCCTATTATTCAGGCAAATAACCGCACATCATTTCCAAAACTTCAGATTCAGAAAGTTCAACCATTTCACCCGCTTCATTAACTGAATGCATTTTATTTGTATATGCGTTTTCACGGCGGTATGGCGCATCATAAGCCCTAGCCCATGCGTTTTCCTTCATGTAACCAGGCATTTCTTCAAGCGGGTTTTCAGAGCTAATCAGGATGCACAAAGAGCGGTCCCAAGCACCACCATTAAGCACATAAGCAGCCTGGCCGCTTTCATGTTCCACGATGTATGGCACGTTCCACCATTCGCGCAATTCAGCCTGATCACGTTCACTATTATCAGTATTTTGGCAAATTGGATGCCATTTCAATATTGGTGTTCCATTAACTAGTTTCATTTCGATTCCCCTTGATTCCTGGTTATGCCAAAGCGTACCCGTTCCGATATGGTTTTAATACTCCCCCGGCAGCAAGTTCAGAAAGTGTATTGCTGATCACTTCCCGACCTACCCCGGTAAATGCCGCCATGATTCCACGGTGTGACGGCTTCACATTACCAGCCAATATTTCAGCTTTGATGTGTGTTGCAGTGTCACGCGCCGGGCCTGATAGTGTGTTGATTTGTGGCGGCATATTACCTTGATCACTAGGCGTGATAATGATGTGTTCGCTTGAGTGTGTGACCGTGTTTTGTGAGTGTGTGCGAGTGTTTGAACACATGGCAACGGCAAGCACAGAAACAAATTCAAGAGCCATAGCAACGATCAGAATGATGTTTTCACCATGTTGGTTGATTAGATTATTTTCACCAGGAAGGGCCGCCAATTCATCACGCAATATTGATACCCGGTTTTCAGTATTTAACGCACGTGAACGATAGCCATTGTTTAGATCTGAATTGATTGAAATTTCAAGGCGTTCAATCTGGTCATGCAAGCCAACGTAAGCGGTTGTTTGTTGTTTGCTGGCATTCATACCACTTTCTAATGCCGAAACGCTTCCAGCAACGCTGATGGCCATCAGAACGGCGGTTATTGATACCAGGCTAAACGCTTTGAAGTGATTCCCGGTTTTGTGCTTCCTGGCGGCTTCACTGGAAAAGATAAGCTTTCCACCTTCCAGGCATAAACCAACCACGGCCATTGGCCAGGCCATACCCATTGAAGAACCAAGGCCAAACAGGAAAGAGGCTGTAAGGTAGGCAGACACGCCACATGATGCAATTGAAAGGGTGATCAGCCCATAAGATGTGTTATTATTCATTTGTCATTTTTCCCATAAGATTTGTGACATTAACCCCCGTGAAAGGTCGAAGATTCACGGGGGTTTTCCTTTTAAATCATGCGCTTATTTTACCATGCGCAAAGATTCCAACCAAGAAATTTAGCCAAAATCCAACCTGTTCGATCATCAATTGATCATACCCTTCAAACGTCCTGTATCGAGTTCTAAGCCTGTTAAGCCGCTTTTTGGTATCTGTATTGCAATAATTAAGATCTTGGCCGCTGTGATGCATTATGCTTGCTCTAATCATCACTTTGAACGGCGTTGATTGATTAAATCTTTAAATGATTCAGAAAATTCAACTGGCAATGCAACTTGTTTTTTTAGTATGTGGCGATCAACAAATTTCTGTGGATCTAATCCAACGGCCCTTGATGCCTCAAATCCACGTTTAATCCATTCTGAAGGAATCTTGTGTTTGTCTGAAAGATCAGAAATCACCTTCCAATCCATCTGGCCAGCTTCTTCAGGCGTAAGAATTCGGATAGAACTAGCATCATATGTCATTTGTAAAACTCACTGTAAAGCCACTCAAGGCCATGTAACGTGTTTTACAGTAAATCACACGACAGCAATTGATTCAAAGCCGCTGTGAGCCGTTCAGGGGCCTTCTAGGGTGGTTTGTGGTTAGGTTTTTAACTCTAATCGTGATTTTGATCGTTGTGCCTGGATGATCTGTTTTAAAAATCAAAAAAAAGAAAAATAGAACTATTATTGATTGAGCGAAGCGGATTGATTGGGCGGTATGTTGAAAACTTGCGAAGCGAAGTTATCCACATATCCCCATTCTGATAAAACAGAGATTAATGATCTTATCCATATTTTGAAGAATGAGAAATGTGGGTAAGTCATTAAGGAGTATAACGATATACGTTAGTATATCTATAAAAAAGATATAACAGACCCCCCGCGAAGCCACGCCACATAAGGGCTTGAAGATTCCAACTACACCCTCATTCTGATCCAACTACACCCTCATTCTGTTTAGTTACACCTTATTTCTGATCCAACTACACCCTCATTCTGATCAATTCACAAAGTGATGTGGATAACAAAACACACCTAATAGTTGACTCAGTTACACCCTATGTTATGATTCGGGGTGTAATTGAGTTGATGGTAATAACAATGAAACCGATAAAAAAACCGCACCATGCCATGATTGCTAGAATGAATTTCTCAGCAAGAGAGAGGGATTTGATAACACTGATGTACAGGGGTGTAAAATCTGCTTACGACAAGGAATATTACAAATCAAAAAAAGTTGATATTGATTCATTGCCAAACGTTTACGAATTCACAAAAGATGAATTGTTTGATGTGTTTAATTTAAGCAAACAAGGCTTATATGATGCATTGGATTCATCGACAGATGGCGTAATGTCTAAGCTAATTTCAATAAAGTTACCAAATGAAAATAAATTTAAAAAGAAGCTGATTTGTTATGATGCTGAATTTAGCGATGGCGTGTTAAAGCTTGCCATACACCCTGATTTTATTCCATCAATGGTTGATTATTCAAAGGGATACACAGAGTTTGATTTGAATTTACAATTGTCGCTAAGTGGAAATTATGAAAAACTAATATTAGAGCTAATAAGCAGGTTTAAAAATAATAAAAATTATGTTTTAACGCTTGGTGAATATTGTGATTTGTTTCAAATAAACGTATCTGATTATTCACGACCTCAAGTTTTTTTTAATACGGTATTAAATAAGCCAATACAACGACTAATTAAAGCAAGTAATGGTGTTTGGACAGCTAAAGAAGGGTTTGATAAGGGGTATTCTGTTATTAAATCTGGAAGAAGCTATAAAGATTCAGATAAAATTATTTTCAAAATGAAATACAACGATCCTGATAAATCTGAAATTCCACTGTATGAACAATTAAATGCAATCAGAATTGAAAAAAATCACGGTTTATTAATGTTCATTGATGCCGCTATTGCATCACTTGAATTGCTTGAAGCAAACGTGATAACTGATGAATCGCTTGCAACATTAACAACAACAATCAACATGTTAAATTTCAATGATGGCATTGATTTAGTAATTGATAAAGATACGCAAGAAATGATTGATTTCAGAAAGGAACAAGGCGATCAAGAGTCTTTCTGTAATCCGTTAAATTTGTAAAAAATTAAAGTATCAATAAAGGCAAGAACACTTGAAAACGATAAACCGAATAAAACCACTGAATCCAAACAATTTCTTTGCATTTGAGTTTCATGGGAAAAAATTTGACAAACCAATAATTGGCTACTGTAGATGCATACAATCAGTTGTTTCAAAAGTGAAAGAGTCTGATTGTGATGATGTTATTATTTATGAGTTCAATAAAAATGGTGAACATCGTAAATATGCTAAACATTTAACTTCAAATATTGAAACAGATGTAAAGCCAGTTAGAAAACTATCAATGATAACCAGTGATTTTTTAAGTGTTGATTTTATTGAAAAATATGAGCAATCATTGACAACTATTAATGGAACTTATTATCAAGATGAATATACAAGAAAGGAGAGGTTAAGATTTTGGTCTAAAGCTAACGATCAATTGTGCCTAAGATTTGGTTTTATAGATAATAACGAATTGATTTTAATCGCTGGAAATCTGCCATCACTTGATCTTGAAGTGCTGCATGAATTTGTAAGATTATTGTTTTCAAATGGTTCATGGATTTTATCTGAACGTTACGGTGGCATTTCTGTATTTTGTTCGTGTTGTTATCATCACAATGATAATAATCTTAAATTAGGCTTCTATCTTCCAGAAGAGGAAATGTTAAGAGCTTATGTGCTTGGAATTCTTCAAGAAGCAACTGGGCTTGAATTAACTTAACGAAGATCACACCGACTTCAAACAGCCGCCTTTATGGCGGTTTTTTATTGCTTGTAATTAATAAGGTATGTACTATTGTTTTACACAACGTAAATAAAAAGGTATGTACTAATGCAATCAAAACATGTTGTTTTTTTCAACACCAAAGGCGGTGTTTGCAAGTCTACTCTTTGCGAATACACATCAAATGGCCTTCAGTCATTGGGCAGATCAGTTGACGTTACAAACAACGACCAGCAACAACACATCACGCTAATTCAAAATGATGATGCTGAATTTTTCCTTTATGACACAGCAGGGGCATTCACTGTTAAAAACATTGATTTGCTAAAGGCGGCGGCTGAAGCTGAAGCGGTGATCATTGTTCCAATCACAACAGGGAAAAACGATTTGAAAGAATTTGGATTTCTTTTGGAACGACTTGAAGAATATGGCGTTAAGGATAAGGCCCGGTTTGTTTTCACTAAGACCAGAGCAAACAGCAAGGCATTGAAGGAGCGCCGCCAAACGCTTTCAGAGCATGGTATTGAATCAGCCCGGTATGTTATGCCACACCTTGAAGACTTCAGCGAACAGCGCGACACAGCGCGAACCAGAAACGAAATTTCAGCATTCATTCATGAGGTGATCTTGTAATGGGTAGACTTGGAGAGAACAAAAGCAGTGATGAACCTAAAACTAGGGCCGGGCTTGTTGATGAAAGTGGAGTTCAGGAACGAATAAAACAGGAATCACGCGATTATCAAAAGCAACAACGCGCCAAACATCTTCAATATTGGAATGATGAAAAAGCCAAGATTGATGGCCTTACACCTGAAGGGCTTGAACAGTATTTGAATGATAATAAATTAAACTCAGATTTGGCCCGGGCCGGGATGCATACAATTAAAATCAATCCTTATGAATTGGCGTTGATTAAGTTGGCCATGAGCAAAAAAGGCGCGAGATCAAGCAAGGCATTATTTGTTGATTTCTGTAAAAGCATATTAAAGATTAAGTAATAAATTATGTAATTTTTCATATTATTTATTATGGCAATAGGTAAGTAAAAAAGTATGTACTATTTTATTTAATAAGGTATTTACACTGTAAAGGATTGATTAGAACAGCAATGGAAACAGAAATTGATTTAGAGCGCGAGATTAACAACCTGAAGGCATTGGCAGACAAAGCCGGGCTTTCTATCGATCAAGTGATTAAAGTCGCTGATATGGCGGAAAGAAAGCGATCAAACAGCATTCATGAAGCTATGAATAAAACGCTGGCAAATATCGCTGATAGCATTAGTAAAATGGATAACGTCTATGAAGAATGATTTTAAAGTTGGTTATGCGCCAGGGGATAGCAAGCTATTGTTCACGCCATCACCCGCACGAATGAAGCAATATGAAACGATACAAGATCCAGAATTGCGGGCGTGGTTTGCGCTTGATAGTTGGTTAGATCAGATTGATGTTGAAGCCTGGTATGGAGCCTGGCCAGAAAACGGAATCGAGTTGGCCAAACAAGCTGAAGCGGTATTGATTGCCGCCATCAAAGAACGTGGCCCGGAATGCATGGGTGAATTTCAGGGCTACGTTGAATCACTGAAGCGAAACGGGAAATTATGAAAAATAGAGCAATATTGATTATTGTGTTTATTATCATTTTGGCAGGGCCATCATTGATTATTTACAAGGGAATTACAGACCAGGAACGCAACAAGAATAAATTTGATTCAATGGTTGCTGATGGTTGCCAGCCAATTTCAAGATCGCCTGATTACAAAGAGTTTGAATTGTTGTGTGATGGCGTGAAAGTAATACATGAAACGTGGTTTTGACAAAACACACCGGGAGCGGGCCGGATTTCAATAATAAAAATGAATACCTTACATAATAAAAAAGAATCTTTTCATTACTGATGATGTTAATAATGGTGATCATTGATTTAATAATGGTTGCTATTGTTTACATAAAGTAAAAGTTAAAAATAGTGTTTTAAATAGGCGTGATTGGCCTATACAATACTTGTGTTACATTTTGTTACTGATATTTAAAAAGGGATATATCTTGAGCAGTAAAAAAGAAATAATTTATGAATTGTTAAAAGGTGTTATTGAAAAGGTTGGCCGCCAAAATTACGGAATTAGACGCCGGAAGCTT